>NZ_JAQYWT010000369.1:0-283 GCF_036322545.1 Streptomyces sp. SP18BB07 | reverse complement strand
GTCCCAGTGTGGCCGGTCGCCCTCTCAGGCCGGCTACCCGTCGTCGCCTTGGTGAGCCGTTACCTCACCAACAAGCTGATAGGCCGCGGGCTCATCCTTCACCGCCGGAGCTTTCCACACTCATCAGATGCCCGAGAGTGTCGTATCCGGTATTAGACCCCGTTTCCAGGGCTTGTCCCAGAGTGAAGGGCAGATTGCCCACGTGTTACTCACCCGTTCGCCACTAATCCCCACCGAAGTGGTTCATCGTTCGACTTGCATGTGTTAAGCACGCCGCCAGCGT
>NZ_JAQYWT010000368.1:0-4456 GCF_036322545.1 Streptomyces sp. SP18BB07 | reverse complement strand
TCACCCTCGTCGACCACATCCACCATGACCAGTGGGGACAGACCCGAAAACACCGTCCGCACAAGCTCGTTGACACCCATCACATGAAGGTCAACGACCCTCACAACTCTCTGTCACCACCGAATGTGAGACAGGGCCGCTAAGTTGACACACCCGTCGTTCGAAGCCATGTCATGTAACGCCGGAGGGAACTCGCAGGTCGTGAGCCTGAGCACGATAGGTGTCGTATGTGCACGACAACTGTCGGCGTCTCCGACCTCTTGGTGCAGGTGCTCTCGGGCGGCCTTCACGAGTCGCCGGGAAGCGGTGTTGTCGGTGGGCTCTGCCAGGGTGTGCGTCGTGGATGAACTGGTAGAGCGTATCGACGATCAAGATCGCGTGCTGGGGGTGGTGGTCAGTCGCCGGCAGGCCATCCGGGAGGGTTGGCTGCACAGGGTCGCTGTGACGGTGTGTTGTGATGAGCGTGGGCGGATCCTTGTCCACCGGCGGTCTGAGCAGCTGTCGCGTTTCCCTGGGCTCTACGAGGTCGTGGTCGGTGGCGCCGTGGGTGTCGGTGAGTTCTATGAACAGGCCGCTGCGCGCGAGCTGGGCGAAGAGCTGGGCATCCGTGTGCTGCCGCGCTTGCTGTTCACGTTCATCAACCGCAGCGGTTTGAGGCCTCACTGGCTCGGCGTGCACGAAGCCGTGGTGCCGGATGCTGTGGTTCCCGATCCCGATGAGGTCGCCTGGCATGGTTGGCTGACGGAGCCGGAGTTGCGGTCGGCCCTTCTGGAGTGGCGCTTCACCCCCGACAGCCACGAAGCCTTCAGTCGGTATCTCGCGTCCCGGACGGCGCAGTCCTGACCTTGCCCGCCTTTGCTTGCAATGAGCGCGGTGGATGCCAAGAACGATGCGAATCTGACGACGGTTGTCGTGCTCAGTGGTCCAGAAACCCCCAGGTCAGGGTGCCGGATTGACGACAGCTAGCTCGCTCCGCCTCAGGTCGGGCGGGGTGGGGCACGACAAGTAGCGCGCTCCGGCACAGTGGAGCGAGGTTGTGGTCCTGGTCGGTGGCCATGACGGGCATCCTCGCCGGAGCCGGTTCCTGTCCGCCAGGGCAGGAACTGGCTCCGGGTGGCCGCCACGGATTCGTTCACACCTCCGAAGGCCGGGTGCTCAGTCGGGCCGTGGAGGGAGGGCCGGGATGCCCAGGGCGACGGTTGAGCGTTGGGCGAGCCTGGCGGAGTCGGCTTGCTTGGTGCGGACGAAGGTCAAGGTCATGTCGATGCCTTCGATCTCGCCGAGCCACTGTTCCTCTTCAGCCCGCTTGCGGCGGAGGATCAGGTCCTTCTCGATCTCCGCGAGCCGCGGCAGCATCTTCGGGTTGACCTGGAGCATCGGGCAGCGGATGCAGGCGTGCTCGTGCTGGCAGGAAGATCCGTAGGGGCGAGCGCAGTTGCCGAGTTCGACCTTGCGCTTGTCGAAGTGCTCCTCGAACTCCTCCCACTGCTTGGGGGTGACGTCGGTGTATTCGCCGTCGGGCCTCTGTGTCCGGCGGTGGTTGAGGAACTCCTGGTAGGAGGTGACGACGTCCTCGGCGAAGACGGCGACGTAGCTCTGGGTTGTCTGGAGATTCAGGTGTCCGAGCAGGGCGGCGCCGATGTGGATGGGCAGGCCGCCGTTGACGATCTGCGTGGCGAAGAGTCGGCGGAAGTCGTGCGGGGTGAACGTCATCCCGGCGAATGCCTCGTTCGTCTCGGCGATCCTCTCGCAGGTGCGGCGGAGCATCTTGAGGGCCGTGCCGGCGGCCATGACGCCCCGGATAGTGCCGATCTTGCGCTGAAGCAGGAACGGCATGGGCTCTGACCACGTTTTTCGTGTGGGTCGTAGCGGCTGACCAGCGGAATCGGCTTCCCGTCTGGGGTTTGGCGGCGGACGATCCGCGCGATGGCGTGGAACAGCTCGGCGGACATCGGGATCACGCGTTCGCGGTCGCTCTTGGAGGGTGCGACCACCAGCAGAGCGATGACCTCGCCGTTCGGCCGCTGGTATTGGCGGACGCTGAGGTGGGTCAGCTCGGTCAACTCTTCCACCCGGATGCCGCTGTGCCGCAGGAGCTCGACGATCGCCCACTCCCAGAAGGCGATGTCCTCGGCCACGGTCACGTCGGTCGTCTCGCCCGTGGCGTGGTCGGTGACCCTGACGGCCGGGTCGTCCAGGAGCCGGGCCCGGCGCCGGTCCGCGAGGGAGTCGGTGCGGTTGTAGCGGAGCCCGCCCAGGGTGAACGCTTCGCCCAGGGGAACCTTGCGGCCGGCTTCGAGGAGGGCGGCGAGGTGCTCGTGCCGTGACTCGACATGCTGGACGAGTGTGGGCAGCAGGGGCTGACGGATTCGCGTGCGGTCGGCCATGTTCCGGTTGTTCTCGCGCTGGCGCTTGCCGAAGCCCTTGAGATCGCGCGGCAGGACCGGGCAGGGAGCGACCCAGTGGGCCCACTTCTCGGGCTCGGCGATGGCCCAGCTGTGGAGGTCGACGTAGAAGGCACGGACGGCCAGCAAGATCGTCTCGAAGCGCTTGCGGACCTTCGTCTTGTCGTTCGTCCAGTACCGAAGGTCCGCGCGCCACTGGTCGTAGACCTCTGGGCTGAGCACGAGGTTCTTCTGGCCGGGATTGATCTGCTCGATGCTCACCCAGAACAGGTTGGCGAGATTGCGGGCCAGCGCCTGGAGGGTGATGTAGTCGGTGTCCGCCCGGCGCCGGGTGAGGTAGTCGATCAGGAGCTGGCGGACACTGGCGTTTTTGACGGGGTAGCTGTCGACGAGTTCCTCGACGGTCTTTTGCCCGTTGTAGACGATCATGCGCAGGGTCGGCGGGGTGCTCTGCGGGAAGTGACCGGTGCTGTTCAGCACCTCCGAGGCGGCGTAGCCGCTGAGTCCGGAGTTGCTGCTGCTGCCGCCGTGAATGACCCCCAGTCTCTTGACCTCCATCGCGTAGTGCAGGAGTGCGGACGGTGTGAGGTCGGCCAGGATGATGCCCTGGGTGGTCAGGGCGCAGGCGATGTCGAACTTCGCCCGCAGCCGGTTCGTGGGTTTCCACTCCGGGTGGGAGTCGATCGCGCGGAAGAGCTCATCGAGTTGAGGGTCGCGCTGGAGCTTGCGGAACGGCTCGGGGTAGTCCGGGAACTTGTTCGCTCTGAACCCGGACAGCGACGGCTGGATGACCCTCATGCCGAACGCCATCTTCAGTGCGGAGATCAGGTTGGATCTGTCGTAGCGGACCTCCGGCCTGGCCAGGATGGTCACCGACGGAGCGTTCTCGTCGTTGAAGCCGCTGCCCTCCCAACGCTCCTGCCAAGTCTCGCCGGGCAGCGTCGCGAGGTGGCCGAAGAGCCTCCGGATCCCGCGGCTGCGTTTCTCTGCGACCGAGTTCGTCTTCCCACGCAGGATCTGTGCGGCCAGGTCGCAGAGATCCTCGACTGATGCCGTGGTCAGATCCCCGAACGGGGCCGGCGGATGCTTGGGCCGCGGCGCCGGCGCCGCCTCAAGGGTGGCCCCTTGGAACCCGGGCCGCCCCGCCTCGCGGCTGCTGTCGCGGGGCCGCGGCCGCCGGTTGCGGGCCGTGTAGGTCTCGACTGTGGTGCGGTTAACCACCGAACACCGCCTTGAAGTCGTCGGGGTCGTAGCCGGGTGCGATGGTCCGCTCGACGCGCGGCCGGTTGTAGTGCTGCTGAAGGGCGTCGAAGAGGTCCTCGACCCGGGCGTTCAGGTAGCGGCCTGTGGTCGCCAGATCGTGTGCCGCAGAATCGCCCGGACTTGGGAGAGTGTCAGGATCGGATCGTTCGCCATCCGGGTCGCGGCGGTGTGCCGCAGATCGTGCAGCGTCCAGTTCGTGCGGAGCCTGTCGTTGACCCGCTGGATCACCCGGCGCATCGCCCAGTAGGTCAGCGGCCGGTCCGGGGCCCGGCGGGTGCGAAAGACCGGCTCGCCGGCCTGCGGAAGCCCTATGTGGTCGAGGTAGGCCGCCAGGACCGTTAGGGCCTGCGGGCTGACCGGGACGGGTTCGCGGTCATCCGTGCCCTTGGTGACGACCCGGATCAGCTGCTTGGCCCAGTTGATGTCCCCGGGCTTGACGCCGAGGAGCTCGCTCGCCCGCGATCCGCTGGAGACGTAGAGCAGAACAGCTGCCCGGTCTCGGCCGCAGGTCAGAGCCGCGAAGAACTCGTCCCACATCCCGTCAGGAATCGAGCGGGGTCGGATCTGCGGACCCGCTGTCGGAGCCGGGCCCGCCGGAACTGCGGGATCTCTTCGTCCGGAGCCCGGTGGGCCAGGGCCCGGCGCTGTGCTAGTGTCCTGCGCCAGTAGTTGATCGTTAGTAGTTGCATGACTTCTGCTGCTGGTGCGTCAGTTCCCCGTCGGGGCCCCAAGTTGGAGCCGTTACTGCTGTCCGCTGAGGAGCAGGCGGAGTTGGAGCGGTGGACGCG